>NZ_CP146005.1:1112500-1132542 GCF_038095995.1 Mesomycoplasma ovipneumoniae | reverse complement strand
TTTTTTTGATTTTCCTTCTTTTGTGGTAAAATTTAGAAACGTTTACTTTATTTTTATATAAGAATATAAAAAGTGTTAAAATTTAACTATACAATTTTGGGTGCAAGTCAACAAAAAAACTATGTTTTTTTAAATTTTAGCAATATTTTTAAAAAAACAAATAAAACAAAAGGAGATATCATGAAAAGAACATACCAACCAAATAAATTAAAACACATAAAAACTCATGGCTTCCGCGCACGTATGTCAACTGCTGACGGTAGAAAAATTTTAGCAGCTCGAAGATTAAAAGGTCGTAAAAGATTAACTGTATCAGATAAATAGTTTTTAGGATAATTTTGCAAAAAATTCCGACTATTAAAAAAAATTGAGAATTCCAAGCAATAATCGAATCTAAAAAACAGATAGTTACAAATTCTCTTATTCTTTATTATTCAAAATTTGCTTTTTTCGAAATTGGTATTTCAATTCCGAAAAAATTTGCTAATGCAGTTAAACGAAATTATTATAAAAGGCAAATCAAAAATATTCTTCACAGCCTTCAAAAAAATTGACCTTCTGCACCAAAATTTCGAGTAATTTTAATAACAAGAAAATCATTTTTAACACTTAATTTTAAAGAAAAAGAGAACGAAATTATTAAAATATTCAAAGAATTCCAAAAAAATGAAAAATAAACAAACACGACCAAAGGCTTTTGATTACTTCCAGAACCAAAACGGTTCAAAAAAAAATAGCTTCAAAAACTTCAAATCTATTTTCAAATTTTTGAAAGTCTTTTTTTACACTATTATTTTCGGAATTTCTCTAACCGGTTGTATTCAATCATTAGTTGTAAAAACTTCGCATAATGTTGGCGAAGCGCTTGAGTTTTATAATTCTAAAGAAGAAATAACCCCAAATTATACAATTTTTAAAAAATCAGAAAATGAAAGTGCGCCTGGTATTGAATTAGCTACAAAAAACAATAACTTTTTGATTTCAGCTGACTCAAAAAAAGTAAATCAAGAAAGCATTTTAAACGTCTTAAGACAACAAATTGGAGATAAAAATTCTGATTTTGGTGAGTTTAATTCACTTCTTTTGTTCCAAAATAATGAAAATGAATTTGAATATTTAAAAGGTGACAAAACTAATGAATTTATTTTTTTCAGTTCTGCACAAAAATCATATGAGCAAAAAACTGTTTGAACTGAAATAAAACTTCCATCTCCAAAATATTTTAGTCAAAAAGCTGATAAAAATTATTTTGAAAGTCTGCAGAACGCCAAAAGTTTGCCTATTAATAATTTTAATTTTCAAAATAACAATGATACAGCCAACATAACTGAAAAAATTGACCAGTTTTTCTTTAAAATAGACGACAAACTCCCTCCTGTTAATCGCAGTTATGCAATTTTTAGTCGTGATGTACTTCAAGTTCTTTATAATAAATTAATTGCATTGCCAGAATTTTCAAACAATAAATTGGAAAATGCAATTCAAGAATTTGAAACAAAAGCAGGAAAAGAAATTTCCCCTGAAACTGAAAAAATTATTTCCGGATATGCTGAGTCTATAAAAAAAATAATTTTTCCTATTAATTTTTCCCGAATTGATATACAAAACAAAACTTACAACTGGAATAATAACGACGAAGAATTTGCAAGAAAAATCGCTTTCCAAAATCAAGTTCCATCATTCCCGATTGTTAGTTGACTTGAGTCGTGGAAATTAGGGCCTTTTTATGCAATGTTTGTTTACCCGATTTCTAAAATAATTACTTGAGTAACCTCGTCTCAGTCATTATCTGCCTGATCTGGTTGAATAACAATTTTGGCGATTTTAACAATCGTTGTAATAACGAAACTTATTTCTTTTGCTTTCAGATTTAAAACAATTTTTGGTCAAAATAAGCAAAATGAACTGCAACTAAAAAAAGCTAAAATTGATGCAAAATACGAAAATTACAAAAAAAATAAAGTCATGCAACAACGTCATCGACAAGAAGTTGCCGATCTTTATAAGAAAAATAATTTTTCACCATTTGCGCCTTTTTCCCAAATTTTAGTAACTATGCCTATTTTTATAGCGGTTTGACGAGCACTCCAGGGAATTCCTAGCTTCAAAGTTACTTATTTTTTAGGTCTTGAATTAGCAGCAACTTCTTATCAAAAACTTTTTGACGGACAATGGATTTATCTTCCAATAATAATTATTACGGTTATAGTTCAAGGATTACAGCAAATAATCCCAAAACTTTTAAATAAAAATAAAACAAAAAGAATAATAAATGCTCAGGAAAATGAGACATATAAAAAACAAGTAAAAACACAAAGAATCATGTCGATAATTTTCGTGTTTTTTGGAGTAATTTTTCAAGCTTCACTTCAAATTTATTGAATTATTGGTGGTATTTGAGAAATTATGCAAGCACTTGGCGTTCATTATTTCCAAAAATCCAAGACTTATCGTGAAAAAGTTCAACCCTGAATGCGTAGGAAAAAATGGATCTAATAATATAAATAAAGGTTCGCAAAAATTCGCTAAAATAGTATTAAATGTTTAAAAAGTTTAAAAAGTTTAAAAAGTTTAAAAATCTACGGAGATACTAAATGAATAACAAAATTTCACCTTGTATTTGAACACTTATTTCAAATACACACCTTCGAAAAGCCGAAAGTTTAGAAATATTAATTAAAGCACTTTATTTAAATAAAGAAGAAATAAACCCAAATTTTAAAAGTAAATGGCTAAAAATTTACAAAAACAAAAACTGAAAACCAGTTGGAGATTTGAGCGAACACATAAGATTAGCCTCTCAACTCGGGATTGCAAAAACTAATATTTTAGTTAATGGACAGCAAAAACTTAATATTTTAGCTAAATTAATAAATAACGGAACAATAAAAGTGCGCGAATATATAAGCATTATTTTGTTTAATTTGGTTACTTTTATTAATGAAGAATATCGCCACTTGTTTAAAATGACGCTAGAATTGCTCAAAAAGAAGAAAAACGAACCAGTTTCGGTTGATGAAATTTTTGATAATTTTAATTTCGGAGAGCCTTCTTGTCCCGAGTTTGATGAAAAACTTCAGCGTTACAATTTAACACAAAAAGACCATATTTTTTATATCCTAATTTCTGGGATCTTTTTTGAAGTTTTATCTTTTCGCGAAAAAAGCCAACAATATAGCACAAAATTTTTTAAAATAAAACTTTTTGATTATTGATATTCAAGAATTGATGAACTAATAAGCAAATGCAACAATCAATTAGAATCGCATAATTTTGAAAAAGCAAGCGCTATAAGGCTAGATCCGGAAAAATGATCTAATTATTTAACCTCAAATTCTCAAGCAAATTATGACTATATCATAAGTGTTCTGGAAAATAAAACACAAGAAATACCTTCGGTTTTAGCTAAAAATCAAGCTTCAACTGAAACTACAAATGAAACTCAGACCGAAAAAGAAGACACTCAGAACGACTTGACATCCCAAAACGAAGTTTTAGATCAAACTGAACAACCAGAGACAACAACTAAGTTAAACGAACCTGAAATTAAAAATGTCGAAGACACAATGAAACCCGCTGAAAAAAAGTGTAATTCAGGCGAATTTTCCCAATTTTACACACCTACATTTAATAGTCAAGGTTGCTGCGAAAATGACCTCAAAACTTTATCAGAAAACCAAAATTATCCTATGAATTTAGGAGTAATTTTAGATTCTCAAGTAACATATTGACCTGAAAATACTGAGAAAAATTCAGAAAATTCACCCGAAGAATATTCAAACAAAACAAAAAAATCTTTGACTCGCATTTTACATTCTTCTGAAATTCTTTCCTGTCCTTGCGAAAATTCACAAACTATCAGTTCAAAATCATTAAATACAGAGTCAACTAAAATTGAGCACATCAAAACAGCAGAACAAAAAACAGAAGAGCCAGAAAAAGACTCCGTAGATTCAGAAAAAATTTGCTATTTACCGACAGAATCTCAAACCCAAATTAATGATGTAAAACCCCCAGCTTCTACATTTTTAAAATCCAGAGAGCATTATTATAATTATTTTATTAATAACGTATATAAATTAATCGACTTTTCAATTAAAAATTTACTAAATCAACCCAAATTTAAACAAAATTTCTTTAACTTATTAGAAAAAAGAAAAATTAAAGACGAAATCACAATAAGACAAAAACCAACAAAAATTATATCCGGTAAGAATATATTTTTAATTTCTCCATCCCAAAACCAAATTTATCTTGAAATTAAAAACGATATTTTTAAACACGATTTGGACAAAAATAACTATGAAATAGCTACTTTTTCTGATAGTTACACTATTCAAGATTTTGTTGGTTACAGTGATTTTAGTGTTGATGAAAAAAATCAGGCTAATTTTGTTCCCGGTCCATTTTCGCGGATTTTGAGAAGCTCATTTCGAAATCCAGATAAAAAATATTTCTTAATTCTTGAAAACATGGATAAAAAAGTTGGAATTGATTTAGTTTCACAACTAAAACCGCTTTTTTACCGCGATGAAAAAGCTGACAGTTTTTTTTCAATTTCACTTCCAGAAGTTTCTTCGTATGTTTTTTCAAATGAAGACCAAAAAATTTATATTCCCGCAAACCTTACAATTATTGCAACCGCTGTTGCCGATTTTGAAAAACAGGAATTTGACTTTCCGGTTGATTTACTAGAAAATTGAGATTTCAAACATTTACCTAACAAAAAGCAAGCTAATATTTTGCCAAAAAAAGAAATTTGTGACACTGGTTTGAATTGAGATGATTTTTTAAGAGTTTTAGAAAACCGGCTCGCTAATAAAAATCAGGACACCGTTTTACAACTTCCTTTTGAAATAGATCAAAATATATTGCAAAATCCCGATCTTTTTGCCAACAAAGTCCTATTTTTCTTATGAAGTTTTACTTTCAAAAATAAAAGAGAACTAATTTTTAGCTATGGTTCATATTTAAGTTTGGCAAATAAATTCATTAACTCCGAAGGACCTGAGCGCTTAAAAATCTTTAAAGCTAATTTTTTTGAGTCATAAAATGTATTAATTTTAGAAGGATTTATTTAAATTTAACTGTGAATTTTAACAAAAAAGTAAAAAAAATTTTTCGGCATTTTCTATTTAGTAGTTTTTGAATACCACAAACTGTTTTTATCATAGCCTCATGTGGAGATACTGATAAAACTGATGATGGGTTTAAAAATCCAATAGGTCTGGGCGTTCAAAATGCTGTAAATTTGAAAAAATTCATTAATTCAGAGAGTTTAATTGAAATTCCTGCCGAAAAACAGCAGCAAATATACGAGCAAAAAGATTCACAATTTTACCTACTTAATCTAACGGATGCTCCAAAAATTTCAAATTCACAAAAAATAGATCCCGAATATATATCAAGATTCAGTCCAAATTCACAAATAACATACTTAAACTTAATAAATCGCTACTACAATTCTAAGCAACTTCAAAAAACTAAGCGCCAATTAAATCAAGGCCCTGACTCAATTTATGTCCCAACTGTAGCCGAAAATGCAAAGGATTTTTGGTTTGTTTATGTAATTCCAACTTCAGTTGGTTTCACAGAATTTGAACAAAACGGCCAAAAAATCAGCATACCCGAAAATTCAACAAAATTCCCTCGAACCTTAACCCCGTATTCTTCTGTTGAGTTAAAATTACTAAAAAAAGATCTAATTTCAAATGATAGCAAGAATTATTTGCAAATAAATGTTAATCAAATGCTCAATTCTTTCGCTTATAAAAGAAAAGATCCTAACGATCCCCAAAGTACAGAAAAAAATTTATTTGGCTTTCTTGAATCAGAAACATTCCCTAATTACAAGCTTTATTTAAAAAATATTGATTTTGTAAAAAAAGAAATCACTTTCACATTAGATCAAAAACAAAACAATCTAAAACACGAAATAACGCAAAAAAATTCCCTAGATTCAAACATTTCAGTGATTAATTTGGAGTATAAATCTGATAAATATGAAAAAAACGCTAATCCCGAAGCATTTTTTTCTAAAACAGAAGATCCAAAAAATAAATTATCAGATTATCCGTTTGTTAGATTTTTTACCCAAACTTTTGTTGTTCCTTTTGAAGGTAAAACAACTAACTTTGACAATAATTTTTCTATAATAATCGAAAAAAAATAGTTTATTTTTTCGTAAAATCCCGATTTTCCCACTTTGATGAGATAATCTTAAAAAAGCGTCCGGTTGCCGCTTTTTTAACTTTTTTTTGGCAAAAATTAATTACCTATTTTAAAACACTAGCAAAAATCAACTTATGGATAAAACAACAAAATTCATAAAAAATACAACTACTATTTAAACTCAATGCAAATAAAAACGAGTTTTCTATTTGAATTGAGCCTAAAAAAACATATGAAGTTTTGAAAGAACAATAACCAAAAGCCCTAAATTTATAGATTTCTAAACGGGTAAATTTAAGGCATTCCATCATATTTAAAAATATAATGGATAATTCGGGTAATGTTAAATATTTTGTGTTTTTAAAGTAAATTTATTTTGATAAAATTTATTATGAAGGACCAAAATATGAAAAAACAGCAAAAAACATTATCCCCATTTGAGTTAGAAGCTAAAAAACTTGTTGACAAATACGCTGATTATAAAAAAATAAAAAAAGAAGATTTTCACAACGAAATTTCGCATATGTTTAAAACTTTTACTGAGGCGCTCTTAAGGGCGGAATTAAGCCAACATTTAGGCTATGAAAAAAGTAACCGAAGCAAAAAAGGCGTGCATAGGCCAAATAAGCGAAACGGATTTTCGGACAAAACTGTGAATTATAATCATAATAGTTTTCGTCTAAAAATACCAAGAGATCGAAATGGCACTTTTGAGAACAAATTACTCGGTAAATACGAAACAAATTTAGGCGATATCGAAGAGCAAGTGTTTTCACTTTTTGCATCAGGAATGTCATATGAAAATATTGTTAACACAATAAAAAGTATCTATAAAAAAGAAATAAGTAATGCCTGAATTTCTTCAGTTACTGACAAATTATTGCCTGAAATTGAAAAGTGAAAATCGCGAAAAATTGAGAATTCCTATCCAATTTTGTACATTGATGGGATGTTTTTTAATGTTAAAGAAAACGGTGTTTTTGTCAAAAAATCACTTTATCTTATTCTTGCAATTGATTGGGACGGAAATAAAAAAGCACTGGGATTTTGGATTAAAAATACCGAATCAGCAAGTAATTGACTTGATGTTTTTAACGAACTAAAAACTCGCGGGCTGGAAGATGTTCTAATAATTTCTTGCGATAATCTAAGCGGAATTAGTCAAGCAATTGAAGCGGTTTTCCCGCAAACAGATGTTCAAAAATGTGTTGTTCACCAAATTAGAAACTCGCTTTTAAAAGTTTCTAACAAAGACAAAAAAGAGTTTGTCCTTGATATGAAAAAGATTTATCAAGCGGCTAATCAAGAATTTGCAATGCAAAATCTTGATAAATTTGCGGAAAAATGAGGCCAAAAATATCCTTCAATTATCAAGTCTTGGTATACAAATTTCGTTGAACTAACGACATTTTTTAAATATCCATATGAATTGAGGCAAGCAATTTATACGACAAATTTAATTGAGTCAATGAATAGAATAATTAGGAAAAATACAAAAACAAAAGGCGGAATTCAAAGTGTAAATTACCTTTCAAAAATAACTTATTTAACTCTCCAAAACGCATCTACAAAATGACAAAAGGTAAGAAATTGATTCATGATTAAAAAACAATTAGAAATTATTTTCCCTAATCGGTTAAATAATGTAAAATTAAATTAGATTACATTTCTATTTGAAAAATCCATAAAAATTTAAAACACAAGATTATGAACACACCCATAATTCGCATTTTCTAATTTTTACGGTAAAAACATAATTAATTCCCCCTTAATTCAATATCAAAATTTATTAATTCATTCTTAAGTTAGCTTAATTATAACATAACTTTATTTTTGACCAAGCATTTTTTTTTTTTTTTTTGCAAAAGGTTAATTTTCCCGAGTTTCCCAGTTTCATAAGGTAATTTTAAAAAAGTATCCGGTTTTAGGGACTTTTTTAAGTTTTTTGGTAAAAGTTGGTTACAATTTTATTAGTGATTTATTAAGATATCAAAGTAAAAATCATATCTATTTCAAATGTTTGGATCGCTAGGGACACCATCGTGTTTTTTAAATATAATTTGCTGATCTAAAGTGTTAAATTCAACCCTTTGTCTTAATTTTTGCAACATCGATACTAAACCAACTTAGTTAATTTTTGTTTTTTCATAATTTATAATTATACCATAAAATTACTTAAAATGCTACCAAATGCTACTTATAAAATTAAGGTTTTACATTAAAAAAACACCGATTTACGGGTGTTTCTTCATATTTATATTCACTAAAAAGTGAATTTTTGTCTTAAAACTGGGAAACTCGGGAAAAATTAAGATTTTAGCGGCAAAAAACCCGAATTTACGGGTATTTTTTCATATTCAGATTCACTAAAAAGTGAATTTTTGCCATCAAAGCGGGGAACTAGGGGTAATCGGAAAAAAATAAACTATTTTTTTTCGTAAAATTCTAATTTTTCCTTAAATTTCTTAAGTTTTTCACGTTCTTGTTCAACCTTTTCTTTAGGCGCTTTTTCAACAAATTTTTGATTAGAAAGCAAAGTTTCTGCCCTTAAAATTTCGCTTTTTAAGAACTGAATTTCTTTTTTATCGTTTTCTTCTTGTGCTTTTTTTACTTCTTCAGGAATTTTAAGCGAAATTTTAAAGTTTTTGGTTTTAATAATAAATTCATTGTTTGGAACCCATTTTCCAAAAACAAATTTACTAATAATCTCAATTTCTTCTTTTTGAAACTCAGCATCAAGAACGCAAAATTCCAACATAATTTTCTTTGAAATCTGTAAATTTTCACGGTAAAATCTTAAACTATCGATAATTTCAAGGATATTTTCGACCTTTTGATTGTCACTAAATCGCCTAACTCTAGGCATTTTTTGTTCCAAAATTTCCTCATTAAAGATTTCTTCCATCAAAAAATCAGTCAAAAAAGGCATAAAAGGGTGCAAAATTATCAAGACACTTTTTAATAATTTTCTAGCATAAAAACCGTTTTGTCTAGTTTTAATCAATTCTATATAACGAGAAGAAAAATCTCCAAAAATAAAATTATTAATTTCGGTTCCAATAACACTAAAATTATATTTTTTAATGTTTTTTACAATTTGTTTTTTAAAATCATAAATTTTACCTTCCATTCAAAAGTCGATAAAATCTGGTTTTCTATGAGAATTATCTAAGCTTTTAATATATTTTGCAATATTTCAAAGTTTATTGCTTAAATTTCAAGCTGAATTTAATTTTTCAACGCTAAATCTTATATCTTTTCCTGGACTTGAGTTAAAAAGAAGCATTTGTCTTAAAGAATCTGACCCGTATTTTTCAATTATTTCCATAGGATCAATCCCGTTTCCGAGTGATTTTGACATTTTTCGCCCTTCTTCATCGCGAATAAGGCCGTGAAGTAGAACTTTTTCAAACGGTTTTTTATCCATAACAAAAAGAGAGGAAAAATACATTCTAGCAACTCAGAAAAACAAGATATCTCACCCAGTAACGAGCAAATTTGTCGGAAAATAGGACTTAATTAATTCAGAATTATTAGGCCATCCTAAAAAAGAAAAGGCGCTAATTCCTGATGAAAATCAAGTATCAAGAACGTCTGGATCTTGAGTTCAACCTTGACCAGGTGATGCTATTTGCACCTTAAATTCGTCATTTTTATACCAAACAGGGATTCTGTGACCTCATCAAAGTTGGCGTGAAATAGTTCAGTCGTGGATTTTGTCAAATCATTTTCTTAAATTTTTCTCAAATCCGCGTGGATAAAATAGAACTTTATCTTTTGAATTCAAGTGTGAAATTAAAGACTGAGCTAATTCATCCATTTTGACAAATCACTGTGGTTTTTTAAGAATTTCGACGATTTCACCACTTCTTTGTGAAAATCCGACATTTGAAACAACGTCTTCAGTCTTAATCAAAAGGCCTTCATTTTCAAGTTTTTTTGCGATTAAATCTCTGGCCTGAAATCGATTTTTACCTTCAAATTCAAGGGTATTTTTATTTAAATTACCATAGTCATCAATGCAATCTTCGGCCGACAAGCCATTTTTTTCTAAAATTTCAAAGTCCAAAATCGAATGAGCCGAAACTTTCATAACCCCTGAGCCAAAATCTTGACTGACATTTGAATCACCAATTATTTTTATAATTTTTTTAGTCAAAGGATGAATAACTTCTTTGCCAATAAAGCTTGAATATCTTTTATCTTTTGGATTTACGGCTAAGACAACGTCGGATGAAATAGTTTCAATTCTTGTTGTTGCCACGGTCAAAAATTCGCTCGAGTCTTTCAAAAAGTACTTTAAATAATACATTTTTTGGTTTACAGGTTTGTTAATAACCTCAATATTTGAAAGCGCGGTTTGTAGCTTTACATCCCAATTTATCGCTCTTTTTCCGCGATAAATCAAATTTTTTTCTCATAATTTGATAAAAAAATTTGAAACAGCAACCTGAGCCTCATCATCAAGGGTAAATCTTTCTTTGGAATAATCAAAGGCAATTCCTAATTTATTTCACTGTTCTTTGATTTTTATGTATTGCTGATCTTTTCACTGATAGCATTTTTCGATGAATTTTTGGCGGCCTAAATCGAATTTAGAGATATTTTTTTCTGCTAAAAAAGCTTCAACTTTTGCCTGAGTAGCGATTCCGGCATGATCAACACAAGGCAATAAAAGAACGTCAAAGCCTTGAAGTTTATGAAATCTAATCAAAGAATCTTGAATAAAAATATTTCAAGCATGACCTAAATGCAAGTGTCCTGTAACATTTGGGGGCGGACTTATGATGGAAAAAGGTTTTTTTGGATTTGTGCTAGCATAAAAAAAACGCTTATCAAGTCATTTTTGGTTTCTATTTTTTTCAACTGTTTTATGATTATATTTATTTTCCATGATTCACCCATTATAAATTTATGACAAGAATATCTTCGTCCAAAAGTGTATTTTGGCTTGAAAATTCGTTAGTTACTTTTATATTTTTGATAGGATTTCAAAAATCAGCATAATATTCAAAATTGTTGTTGATTCCAGAGGGGTTTTTTCGAAAAACTTCGTTTTGTATTTGCTTGTAAAGTTGCGTTTCAAGCAAATACAAATTAGTTCGATCAAAACTACTATTTTGGTAAAAAAACTTAGCAAATGTGGTTTTTGGCGTCAAAGGCAAATCTACCTCTTGAATATATTCAATTAAAGTACCGTTTTCAATAAAAACAATGCTAAAATCACGAATAGGTTTGATTGACCGCTTTGCACAAATGAAAAGTTGGACTAAATTGTCGCCATCATTAAAAAAATGCTGAAAAAGTTTTTGTTTGTAAGTAGTGCCTAAGTAAAAAGAATTTTCGTCAAACAAAAAGCGAGAATAATTGCCCATTTTTGTTTTTTTTAGTTCTAAAAAAAACAAAATATTTTCAGGAAGCTCACCGTAAAATTGGTAAAGAATGTCAAAATTAATTTTGTTTTCAAAGCAAAAAATCAAAAATTGATTTTTTCTCAAAAAAGTATCAATTCTGCTTAAATTATAATAGTAAAAAAAATTTTTTAAGTCCACCAAGGTGTCTCTTAAAAAAGCAAAATGAGTCCAATATTCGCTTTTTGAAATTTTATTTTTTAGTCTTCTTAACTTGTTTTCAATAGAAGCAACTCAAAGTCTTTTTGCAAAAAAAGAGTTACGAAAATTCTTCTTTTTAAGGCTTTTTTTCATTCTAATTACTTCATGTTGTCACAAAACATTCGCGCGTAGCAAAGTTTTGCTGTTTACTTTAAGATTTTGGTAGTAGGGATTTTCCTTGCGAAAAGAGTTAATTTTCTTTGTTCTAAAGTGTTTTTGTGCCTTTTTATTTTTTTCTTCAAGCATTTTTTGCTGACGATTTTTTTTCCAAAAAAGTCAAAAATCATCAGCAAAAGTTTTATCAAAAAAGTTTTGGACACTTGGAATATTATCAAGACTTTTTTGATTTAACAGTTTAGACATCCAAACTTCAAATTCGTAGTAAATTTGAAATATTTGCTCAGTTGACAGTCACCTGAAATTTCCACTTTGTTTTATCAAATTCAAAAAGCAAGTATAGCCAGTAGTAAAAATTTTTATTTTATAAAGGTCGGCATCGGCCGAATTTGTTAGCGAATTATGTTGGCTAATAATGTTTTTTATATCGTTTTTAATAATTTTTAGTGCATTTTGGGTTGTTTCATTGCTTTTAAAGTTGTCAAATTTAGAATCAAAAAAAGGGTTGCTAAGTTTTAATTCTTGGTTTAAATTTTCTTGCTCAACTTTTGGATTTAATTCTGTTTTTATGTACAGATTATAAAAATTTTCGTTTAATTTTTTATAATCGCTTTTAATTTTATTGACCATTTCGGTAAAATTAAAAGAAAAAAAAGCACTTTTTTCCAATAAATTAGTTATTTGATTATCCATATTTGTCAGAAATTGATCAATTTCGGGCATTGTTAGATACAACATGTATTTTCTTGTTGTATTAGTTTCAATTTCAAATGGCTTTGTGTTTCAATGGGATAAAAGAACCTGAATAACGAGCTTTTTTTTAATTCTTTCATACATTTCTTTTGATAAAAAATCTGAAAAACAACTGTTTTTGCTGTAATCATAAGGTCTGTCGTTTTCAAGAATAAATCCATTATAAGAATTTTCTTTTTGAAGAATTGTTTTGAATTCATTAAAAAAATTTGGATCAGAAGAATAAATAAATCCGCATTGTTTTGCATCTAATTCAAGACTAAAATAGTTTCAATACTTATTTTTTATATTATGAAAAACAAGTTTTTGCTTTTTCTCGTTATTAAAATTAATAATATTTTCCATAATTTAAGTAAGAGAGTAAGAGAATTTTTTATAAACTAGCGGTAAAACAGCTCTTGCAGTGAAATAAATAACAGAGGCATTAATCCAAATTTTGATAGGGGAAATAATTATATGCGTCAAAAAAGCGGTTTCAAAATTATTAAGTGCACCAGATTCTACATCACCTTTTGCGGCAAGAACACTTGCAATTGGCTCATGTAAGGCAGAAAATGCAACGATTGGAACAAGAGTTAAATATCGCTCATTTTTACGGAAAAAGTTAATAAAACGAGCAACAAGTAAAAAGATAATCATTGAAAAAGTACCAAAAAGAATCAAAATTAAAAACGAAGTTTTGCTAGAAATGAAGCGCGCTTTGCTAAAATCAATAGAAGAATTAAACATAACCGTCGAAATAACTGCCGAAGCTATTAAAGCCAGGACAAAAAAGCTCGATATTCAATAAAAATTCAATAAAGCTTTTTCTTCAGTTCAGGCTTGAACTTTAGCAACTTTTTTTTGTAATCTAAGCAATTTTTGCCGCATTTTTCGCTCTAAGTTTGAATCTTTTGAGTTATGGCTAATTGCATGATAAGTGTAGTTAAAAATTTCTCGCTTTTGGGTAAAAATTTTATCTCCTAGGCGTTCTAAAATTTTATCTTTTTGAAATCATTTTTTCCCTTGAACAACAAAAAATCAAAAGAAAATGCCAGGAATAAACCCAGTAAGTGAAAGACTAAGAGTATAATACCAAGAATAAACGCCCGGAATGAACAAAAAAGTAATTAAATCTGATAAAAAACCAGTTAAAAAACCAACTATTGGCCCAAAAATAAAGCCTGTTATTTTAATCGGCAGTCCAATAATTGAAAAGCGAAAATTAGGCAAAAGAGCAAAAGGAGCCAATCTGACTCCGATTATTAACATAATTACCGAAATTGATATGAAAATCGCCACAAAAGAGATTTTCATATTCGTCAACTTAGCCATGAAATTTCTCCTTTTGCCAAAATTTTCCCCTTATAAAATGAGTTTAACTTAATAAATTATAGCAAAAAAATTATAAACAACAACATTTTAGATAGATTCTTTTAGAGCCGAATTTTCAAGCGTCAAATTAATCGCCCAATTGCTTTTTAGATAAATTAATTCAAAAATAATTCACTTTAGAATATCTGAAAGGTAAAAAACTGTCAGTGAAATAAAAAGTTTTAAATGAACTTCAGAAATCAGAGGGATAAAAACTAAAACTATAAGAATTTGTCAAACAAGTTGACCTATACCGGTAAAAAAATCTCACCAACTAGCAAAATTAGCCCGTCCGCCGGCCTTAATTATTGTCAAAGAGGCATTGATTTGAACCCAAATTGGATTAATTAAAATTATAACTATACAGATAATAAAAATCTGATTTAGATAAAAGTCAACGGCTAAAACTTTTTGAGCGTCAATAATCGCTTGGTCAACTGATAAATTATTTTCCTTAAAATAATCAGAGAGTCCTTTTTGAACTTGTTCTTTAATTCCTGTTGTGATCAAGTCAGTTTTTGTGATAGCAAAAACGATAATAAAGGCAACAACTGACATAACAACTGAAACAACAAATAAAAAACCTTTTAACATTGCAGCGTTTTTTTTGGCTAGTTCAATTTTATTTTGACCTAAATTTTGACCAACAACAATCGAAACACTTGTCTGAATTGAGGCAAAAGTTGTAAAAAAAATGTTAGCAATTGTGAGAATTATTCCTGAAATAGTTAAGAATCCAATACCTCAAAATTTATAAAAGCCACTGCCATCGTCAATTCCAATTGAACCAGGCGGCAAACTTTGGGATCAAAGAACGGAACGGACTGAAATGATTAAAGAGGCAATAGTTACAAGCGACATTCCGACAAAACGGGCAAAAAACTGCTTTCAAATTTGTCTCTCAATTTGAAACATTTTTAAAATTGAGAGACTAATTTCTTTTCTATAAAAAAGTTGATACAAATACATTAAAAAAGAGGTTATTAGTCTTGAAATTACAGTTGCAAGCGCCGAACCAGCGACTCCCATTAGCGGAATTAGCAAAAAATTAAGGCCAATATTCGTTACTAAGGTCAAAGTGTTAAAAAGAACAGAAACTTTCATTACCCCAATTTCACGCAGAATTCCTGAGGAAGTGACAATGTAGGCAAACAAGATTCAAGAAAAACTTATTATAAATAAGTAACTTTTTGCTTGATCAAAAATACTTTGGTCTAAACCCGACGAACCCCTTCTTCACTGAACGACTCTGAGCAGACTTTCAGGAAAAGCTCACGAGAGAACAGCAAAAAATAAAATAACAATAAAAGAAAGAATATATCTAATATTATTTACTTGTTGGGCCAGTTTAAATTCTTTTTTTCCTCAGTATTGGGCAAAAATAATTGACCCGATTGTGTTAATCGAAATTATAAAAGAAAAAACGATTCCTGTTCAAAAATTGGCCATCCCGACAGCCGTAATTCCGCCACTGATTTGGGAAACCATGAAATTATCAACAAAATTATTTATCGAAATAAAAAGCGTTGCTAAAATTACTGGGATAGTAATTTTAGCAAATTTTTTCCACATTTCTGGCGAATCAGGAAAAAATTTTTTTATTGAAAAATGCATTTTATTCGTTAGTTACTTCCAAAATTTTAACCGAATATTTTTCATTTACATCAACTTCAACTTCATCGCCTTCATGTTGACCTAAAAGAACTTGTGCAATCGGCGAAAAATTGGAAATTTTATTGGCAAAAGGATCAGCGTCAATTGAAGAAACGATTTGAAAAGTTTGAACTAAACCACTTTCGAGATTTTTAAGGGTAACTTTTGATCCAATTGAAACTCGTTTTGATCCTGAACGAGTTTCAATTATTTTTGCTTTGGCAATAATAGCTTCAAATTCACGTATTTTTGACTCAATTATCCCTTGTTTTTCACGGGCTACATCATATTCGGCATTTTCAGAAAGATCGCCTTGAGAACGAGCGTCTTTGATTTCTTGAATTACATTAACACGCTCAACATTTATTAAATGTTCAAGTTCTTTTTTTATTTCATCAAGTTTTTGTTGGGTTAAAAGAACTTCATCATTCATTATTTTTTTCATTTTTTTTCCTTTTTAAACAATTTTTAGTAAAATTTTAATTTATTTTTTTTGAATTATCAAAAAATCATAATAAAAAAATTCATCGAAGTGAATTTTGTGCAATTTTAACATTTTTAAAATTGCCCTTCGCTGCTTTTTTTTATATTTTCAGATTAAGTGTCCACCAATTTTAACCTTTTCTAAAAATTCTTGAAAATTTTTAGGGTTAATTTCTGCCGAAATTAAAATAAAATCAAAAAAAGCTTCGCAATTGCTTGTGTAATTTAGATTATTTATTTGCAATTTTTCAAGATTTTTTGCCAAACTGTTTTGATCAAGATGAGATTCAAAAACTGTATTTGTTGAATTTTGGATATTTTTCTGACTAAGACAAGCCACAATTCCGTCTTTTTCAACAAATAAATTTGCTTTTGAATTTGTTTCCCTTATTTTATTAATAACAAATTCAAGACTTTCAACGAGCCAGATATCGCTTTCTAATTCAGTGACTTGTGATTTTAGTTCTATTCACTGGTCATAATTTTGACTTTGGTGTTCAAAATTATATTTTTTAATTAATTTATTTTTTTTGACTCATGTTCAAACAAAGGAGACTAGCGCAACCAAAAGTGCAAAAATTCCTGTTATTAATAAAACAATTTTTCAAATCGGCATATTTCTCCCCTAAAAAACATTAATATAATAAATTATAAGTTTTTTTGTAAAAGCAGCAAAAAAATAAAAACAAGCAAATTTTCCCAAAATAAATATGTAAAAATTTGCAAATTTGAAAAAAAATATTTTTATTTGATTAAAAATTTTAAAAAAATATTTTTTTTCAAATTGGTGGGTCATTTTCGAGATTATCTTTGGCTGATGCAAAGCAAAAAATCTCCTAAAATTTTACAAAATTTATAAAAAAAATTAGCAAAAATGGCTATATATAATATAAATTAAAGAAGAAAAAAAATTTTTTTATTTTTTTCTTGGTTTTTTTATTTTGCCGGGTTATAATAACTAAGCTTTGTTTCAAATGAAGAAACAGGCAGCGTAAAAAAAAAAAAAAAATTATTTGTAAAAAATTTTTTTGTGATATAATTAGAGTTACGCTGTTAAAACGGCAAAAAAATTTTTAGATCTTTCAAAACTAGGTATATAATTTCAAAACCAATTTCAAATTGAACGCAATCATGAGAGTTTGATCCTAGCTCAGGATAAACGCTATCTGTGTGCTTAATACATGCATGTTGAACGGAATATGTTAGCTTGCTAATATATTTAGTAGCAAATGGGTGAGTAACACGTACCTAACCTACCTTTTGGACCGGGATAACTATTGGAAACAGCAGCTAATACCGGATAAAATAAAAAAATGCATGTTTTTTTATTAAAAGGAGCCTTTAAAGCTCCACCAAAAAATGGGGGTGCGCAACATTAGTTAGTTGGTAGGGTAAAGGCCTACCAAGACGATGATGTTTAGCGGGGCCAAGAGGCTGTACCGCCACACTGGGATTGAGATACGGCCCAGACTCCTACGGGAGGCAGCAGTAAGGAATATTCCACAATGAGCGAAAGCTTGATGGAGCGACACAGAGTGCAGGATGAAGTCTTTAGGGATGTAAACTGCTGTTGTAAGGGAAGAAAAAACTAGATAGGAAATGATTTAGTCTTGACGGTACCTTATTAGAAAGTGACGGCAAACTATGTGCCAGCAGCCGCGGTAATACATAGGTCGCAAGCGTTATCCGGAATTATTGGGCGTAAAGCGTCCGCAGGTTTTTTGTTAAGTTTAAGGTTAAATGCTAAAGCTCAACTTTAGTTCGCTTTAGATACTGACAAAATAGAATTATGAAGAGGTTAGCGGAATTCCTAGTGGAGCGGTGGAATGCGTAGATATTAGGAAGAACACCAATAGGCGAAGGCAGCTAACTGGTCATATATTGACACTAATGGACGAAAGCGTGGGGAGCAAACAGGATTAGATACCCTGGTAGTCCACGCCGTAAACGATGATCATTAGTTGGTGGCAAAAGTCACTAGCACAGCTAACGCGTTAAATGATCCGCCTGAGTAGTATGCTCGCAAGAGTGAAACTTAAAGGAATTGACGGGAACCCGCACAAGCGGTGGAGCATGTGGTTTAATTTGAAGATACGCGTAGAACCTTACCCACTCTTGACATCCTCGCAAAACTATAGAGATATAGCGGAGGCTAACGAGATGACAGATGGTGCATGGTTGTCGTCAGCTCGTGTCGTGAGATGTTAGGTTAAGTCCTGCAACGAGCGCAACCCTTTTCTTTAGTTGCTAACATTAAGTTGAGAACCCTAGAGATACTGCCGGTGCAAACCGGAGGAAGGCGGGGATGACGTCAAATCATCATGCCTCTTACGAGTGGGGCAACACACGTGCTACAATGGCTACTACAAAGAGCAGCGAAACAGTGATGTCAAGCTAATCTCAAAAAAGTAGTCTCAGTTCGGATTGAAGTCTGCAACTCGACTTCATGAAGTCGGAATCGCTAGTAATCGCAGGTCAGCTATACTGCGGTGAATACGTTCTCGGGTTTTGTACACACCGCCCGTCACACCATGGGAGTTGGTAATGCCCAAAGTCGGTGAGTTAACCTCGGAGACCATTGCCTAAGGCAGGACCGATGACTGGGGTGAAGTCGTAACAAGGTATCCCTACGAGAACGTGGGGATGGAACACCTCCTTTCTACGGAAAATTACTACTACTAAATGTGGTTAAAATCAAACTAACACATTAGAAAATTTAATAATTTGAAATAATTTGTTCTATTAATTCATTTTCTCCTTGTTTAGTTTTGTAAATATTATTTTTTTGTAAAGTAAATTTTTTTAACTTTTTTTAATGAATTTTTTAATACAATAGCAATTTGAAATTGATTATGTACCTAGTTTTGAGAGCTCTAAAACTCTCAAAATGTCTGAAAAAGACAATTAGCTCTTTCAAAACTGAATAGTAACAATTTTATATCTGATCTAAAAATCAGATAATATTCCAAAGTCTTTTAAAATTAAACCGAGTTTATTTTTAAAATTTTATAACTTTTAGTTATAAAAAACTCTAAAATTGTTAAAATACCTTAAGATATATTATCTAAATAGGCTATACTCAGAAGATAGTTTTAACTTTTTAAATAAATAAGAGTATTTGGTGGATGCCTTGGGTCTGAAAGTCGATGAAGGACGTGATTACCTGCGATAAGCTTCGTGGAGCTGGAAATAAGCTATGATACGGAGATTTCCGAATGGGGAAACCCAACCTAGCAAACCTAGGTTGCGCTTTAATGAATTCATAATTAAAGCAGCGAGATACGTTGTGAATTGAAACATCTTAGTAACAACAGGAAAAGAAAATAAATAATGATTCCCAAAGTAGTGGCGAGCGAAATGGGAGGAGCCCAAACCGTTTTTACGGGGTTATAGGACATTTTAATTGAGTTACAAAATTATATAATAGCAGAAAAAGTTGGAATGCTTTGACAAAGAAGGTGAAATCCCTGTACGCAAAATTATATAATCTCATAAATGTATCCTGAGTAGGGCGGGGCACGTGAAACCCTGTCTGAATTTGCCAGGACCACCTGGTAAGGCTAAATACTAATCAGACACCGATAGTGAACTAGTACCGTGAGGGAAAGGTGAAAAGAACCCCGAGAGGGGAGTGAAATAGATTCTGAAACCATTTACTTACAAGTAGTCAAAGCACGTTAATGTGTGATGGCGTACATCTTGCAGTATGGTCCGGCGAGTTATGTTAGCAAGCAAGGTTAAGCGGATTAAAGCGCAGCCGTAGGGAAACCGAGTCTGAATAGGGCGTTTAGTTTGTTGACATAGACCCGAAACCAGGTGATCTATCCGTGAGCAGAATGAAACTTTGGTAAAACAAAGTGGAGGTTCGAACCGTAGTACGCTAAAAAGTGCCCGGATGAC